>NZ_CP046129.1 GCF_038738535.1 Bacillus pumilus
TCACCGCTGCTGAAATAGTTTCCATACCATCAATCCCCCGATCCCTGTCCCTTTTTATGTTAAATCCTAGCATATGAAATACGGGTGTAACCCGCTTGCGTTTCCAATTATGCAAATTTTCGGCATCTCGCAAACGAATTTTCAAATGGATTACAGCAGACAAAACGAAAAAACGCATTTAAAGCCCTTATAAGCGTTTTTAACTCATCCCCCTATTTGAATTACCCGAACAAAAATAAAAGCGCTCAGAATCGAATCTGAACGCTCTCAACGGCATTTTAGAATTACAGCCTCGGTATTTTTATATATTTAATCATGCATCTTATTATCCAAATAAAAACGTTTCAAAACGAAAACAGCCCAATCCATTGGTATGATTGGCTTTCACCAGTTTTCTCATACATTACTACCCCCCTGTTAGCATGGGGGGGTTCTCGTTTGGCTCTCGGTGCTTCGCTTTTCGTTGCCACTCAGGCGACTACCGCCGCCTTTTCGCTTCGCACCTTCGCCAAACAATCAGATGAATAAATCCTCTCTTATTCTATCATCTCCACCAAATTTTTTCATCAATCTCCCAACGGTACAATGCCCTGGCATTCTGTTTTGAACGGAGAGAAAACACACGTGCAACTTTTAGGTGCATAAGTGGGCACTGGTTCTCCAATGACTCTTTTTGGGCTCTGCCCAAACCCGCCAACGGTCAGCCCGTTGGATCGCAAATATTCAAACCCCCTACCCCCGATCTTCGGGGGATGCCCCTTCGGCTGGCGCAAACAAACGGGGTTTGTTTGAATCAATAGGCTTTGGATGTAGTGAATGAGTCAACTCCTTAATGCTCACTTTCGTTCCGCTTACCGTTGACTCATGCCGAATGTTTTTCACTCCATTTTTTAAACAGTAACGCTCCTTTTGAGTGCACACTTTTCCGAAACAACACAAAACAAACACGAACTTAATTCATCCATTATTGAACCCTTGTTGCGACTGATTTTTTTGCAAAACGTTACCTTTCTTTGTGTGCAGTGCGCTCCTTTTCAAACACAAAACGTTACCAAACTTTCGTGAAAAAACCCTCGTTGGCTTTTCTAAAAACACGCGCATTTTTTGGTGCGTATAACTGGGCACTTTGACAAGTGATTGACAACTGGTCGATCATTTTCCATCACTGATCCGCCAGTGATCGGGAAGTGATCACCTCAAAAATCGCCACTGCTGCAGGAGTGATTTCCACCACTTCTTTGGGGTCATTTTTTTGCTAGGCTTTGCCTAGTTCCACACCATAAGTGGGGACAAAAACCCCTTATGCTCTTCTCACTTTTCCTTTTTATGGTGTGGCAGATTTGCCGTTTCTGACACATCACCGCATTTTTCTCCTAAAAAAAGGTGTGTCAGTTTTTCATTTTTAGGCACATTCTTTTCAAAAATTGCAACCGCCACGAAACAAATCACCCTGTGATTTCAAGCATGAAATGGTTGCAGTTTTCCCTTATGCTCTTTTCACCTTTTCCGAAATGTCTCCAGCGACACTTATCAAAATTTTTCTCTTTCAACCCGCTACGCAAAACAAAAACATTTTGCCTTTTGATCTAGGAGGGCGTAGCGTATACCGTAGCGAATGAATCATAAAGAGGTGAACCCGCTATGAAACCCGAAACCTACCTTTCTTCACAAGACATTGCAAACAAGCTCAATGTCTCCAGCGTCACGATACGCAAATACGCCGCCATGCTTGAGAAAAACGGCTATAATTTCGCCAGAGACACTAAGGGATGGCGTCAGTATAATGAGTCCGATTTATCCGCTATGGAGTATATATACACACACTCTAAATTGAGTGGTAAATCACTAGAAGAAGTAGCCAAACTTGTAGCGACCTTGTATCGGTCAAACTTGTCCATATCGGATACCGCTACACCGCTACAAGATGTCAACGTCGCCGATCTCATTCAAAGACAAGAGGAATTCAATCGGGCCATCCTAAAACGACTCGAACAATTTGAAGAACAGCAAAAAAAGCGAGATGAAAATCTCATGCTCGCTTTGAAAGAATCCATTGAAGCAAAAAAAATGATTGCTGCTGCTCAACAAAAAAAGTGGTGGCAATTTTGGAAATAGGACACCCATGAAAATGGCGCACTTATACACACGCCTGTGTGAGTGCTAAAATCTCTCGATTTCCGTCAAGCGTGTAAAGAAGAAGCCGACTTAATAGCCGGCTTCTTCTGATTCTTCAAACCACAATGCAATGAACAACAAAGTACAAATAATGAATGCTCCTAAATCCATCACATTAATTACAATAGTCATCACATTCACCTCCACAGTAAATGATTTCAAGATGTAGTCTGTCTTTTTTAATCAGAAAGTGTTATCATTTGCTCACTAAAATTTAAGGTGGGGGAAAATGAAAAATAAAGAAATTTTAGGATACATACTAATTGGAGCATGTTTATTAATCTCACTTTTCTTTAGCTTTAACACAGATGCATTAATTCCAAATGGTTATGAATTGGCTCTTAACGGTATTGTGATTTCAAAAGCCATAATGGTTGGAATATCTATCTACTTAACATTCAAAATAGGGCAGCTATTAATTAAAAAGAAAGAGTAGTCAATTGACCACTCTTTTTTATTTATAGTTGATCAACCCATACTCTCCAAATCTCGGCTTTTTATGAGTGTATTTACTCTTACTCATTACTTTCCCTGTAACAATATCAACTAGCCAATTTTCACCTTTCTCAATGTTGTAGTTAACTCTATAACCCATATAAACTCTTTTGTTTGGTCCGACATTCAATGTGTAACCCTTAGCACTAGACTTAGAAACATTAAAACCGAAGGTCAACCCTTTAATATCTCCTGAAGAAGTAGTCCCAAACGTTACCGACTTGTTAGCTGATATAGAGCCACCTGCTTTACCAGTTTTGATATTATCAGATATTCTTTTATATTTAGACCAACCTGTAGATTTTTTAACGTTCTTTTTGATGTTACGAAAATCCATTATAAACTCAGGTTTAATAGTACCTTCCACAGGATCAGCATAAATTTCAGCTAGGTCAACATTTGAAACTCGAGATGGACTCTTAGCCTCTTCAGCATGAACACCTTCACTAAAAGCAGTAGACAATAAAAGAGTAAACATGGTTACCAAAACAACAATAGACTTTTTCATAAACTCTCACTCTCCCAAAAGTTATTTGAAGTAAAACGTAACATAATATTTGCTTAAAAATACCTTAATTGGAAAAGTTTCTAAAACGCTTGCGGACACCGCAATCAAAAAAGAAATTTCACCTGCCATATTGACATAAAAAAAGCAGACCCATGATAGGTCTGCTTTCTATGTGATTATGTAATTCTTGATGCCAACGTCCCGTGACCTCAAACGTCTCATTGGCTACCTCATCATCTTCTTCAATTCTAACAAGATCCCCGTTCTCGGCATCCGTCAAATTCAGTTCCTTATGAATCTCTTTCAAGATCCGCCATAACCGATTAAACGCCTGGCACTTAATAAATCATCCAAATAATAAAAAGAAGCAGACTTTTATAGTCTACTTCTTCAAAAAAATAAATGCCTTTTGTTTACTTTTTAACTCTATACTCAACATGATCATATTTTAGTGGATAAACGTATTTAGAATCCAACATAACAGAACCAGAGTAACCCTGTTGTCGCACCTTATACTTCTTATAAACGTTTCTCCACTGAATTGTATATTTCTTACCCTTTGGCACTAAGACTGAATATGAAGCAGATGTTGTATCTGATTTTGTAATGTTAAACCCTACGCTCGCATTAACCTGTTTTATAGGTGCTGCTAAAGTGCCTGTAAATGTATTAGAAGTATTCACAGACTTAGAAAAGGTTAATGTAGCTTTTCCTTCTCCAGTAGTTCCATTCTTCCATTTACCATAATGCTTACCTTGATAACCCAAATTATAACTTAAATACCAAAGAGCTCTAGTAGAAATAATATTGTCTACACTATCATCATTAGATTCTGAATCCGGTGAAAAAGAAACATACTCACCTGTTGTTGATTCAATTTCACTAGCAAAAGCAGAATTCCCAAACAAACTAAATGATAATAATACACCAAATAACAAACCCATAATTTTCTTCAAAATACTAATTGACCCCTTTTATGTTTTATTTTAACTATGGAACTATCTAACTATAAAAGAAAATTATAGATTATGCAATTAAATTTTAATGTTATAATATTTTTCGAAAATAGAATCGATATAAATGGAGAGTTGATAAAATGGAGTTAATTGCTGGTTTATGCATAATTGTATTTGGTTTATTTATGATATTTATCTTAAATTTATTTTCACAAGCATTTTCGAAGGAAATAATGATAGGGGATAAAGAAATAGTCCAAGGTTATTTAAATGCAGATAATCTGATATTTCCAATCATTATAATAATAATTGGTATAATTCTTGTTATTATGTACTATACAAAACAAAAGAAACTATAAAATTTTCCACAAAATAAAGAGACAGGGATATCCCTGTCTCTTTATTGAATTAAGTAATTCTTAATACCAACATGCCAACGTGCCATGACTTCAAACGTCTCATTGGCTACCTCATCATCATCTTCTTCAATTCTGACAAGATCCCCTTCCTCAGCATCCATCAAATTGAGTTCCTGATGGATCTCCTTCAAGATCCCTCCATAACCGATCAACCTTCTGGAAGCTAAAGCACCATCCAAATAATAAACCGTATCCAAATTTTCCTCGGTCACTTCATTCCCACGTATCACATCCGTATCTTTGACAGGATACTTCGAGATTTCAAGAATGGCCTTTTGTTCTTCCATTGCTTCGCACACTTCTTTTTCAATCGCTTCCGCATCGATTCCCTTTTTTCCCTTGACACGCTGTACATGTACAATAGGTCTATAATCCAATTTCATTGCACGCTTCCAAAGGTTTGTCCATTCTGCTTGCTTAATATAGCTTTTACCTGTGAAATAACTTCGCTTCACTGGAATTAAGACATGAAAATGTGGATGATATGTATTCTCTTCGTAGTTTTTCGTAATCTCTAAAGCTCTGAAAAAACCAAGTGTTCCAGATTTCACTTTTTTATATTGAAACAGCTTTCTAAAGCCTTGCATCATATCAGTAATTGTTTGTTTTAAATGGTCACCCTCAACATTTTTCACTGTCAACGTGAGAAATATCCATGCTGGCTTATATTGTCGATTCGCTTCTTCAACGATCAATTTATTGTGATAAGCAATTTTCAATGACCTTCGCCACGCACACATGGGGCATAACCTCACTTTACAAAAATAGGCTTGATATAATCGTAGTCTGCCTGTTTCGTTATCTCTTCTAAACGCAAGACATTCCGCACAATCACATACTTTCTCTGCCTTTTTTCCGTAGTAAGGCGCACCGGTACGCTTTTCAAGTCCTTCGTAATGAGCCGCCACCAATGACGATCTCACCTTCTTCCCTCGCCAATCCCGCTTTTTACCTGTTGCGGTTTTGTCATCAAGGATGCTATAATTCGATTCAGATGAATATAACAAAGCAAAAAACTCCTTCTGCCGCTAGTTCTCTAGCATTCTATTATTTAAGATTCGACACCTTAATAATAGCAGATGGAGTTTTGTGCTGTCAAAATGCCTTTAAAGCCTTGACACCATTGAATTTATCGCACTTTTTCAAAATGACAATGTTTCTATATGTATCAAGATAAGAAAAGACACGATTATGACTCCGTCAAAATCGCCCAAAAAGCTGGCGAAACCGCCATCTTTTTAAAAGATCAAAACCCAAAAACCTAAAAGACCAAAGACTAAACCAAATTTCCCCGCAGGGGGAGATTTTTTTTGATTTTTTTGACCCTTTCTCACTAACATTCATACCTTAAAGAGAATCACACCCATCATAAAAAGGGCGACTAGAGCATTCAGCTAGTCGTCATTTTTATTTGACCTGACTAAACCCGACTTTCAAAATACAGCTGCCGTCACATTGACCACAAAAAAACAGACCCTAAAGGTCTGTTCAAATCATGTCCCGTTTCTCACAGCAAGTTCGATCACAGCATTTGCATGACTAGCGTATAAACTGCCAATCAAAATCATCACTGCAAAAGAAACTAAACCAAAGCCTTTTCTAATGCTCATACAAACAGTCGCCCCTTCGAATTTGTTTTTGAGCGTACACCATTTGCTGATACAAATATACAGAATCCTCCATACGCCCATTTTCAGTATAAAATTCTGCGGACTCTAAAGCCAGTTCTTCTAAATATGGATAACCTCTCACATCATCAAATCGTTTCAATATCTCCATCAGTTCATCAAGACATAATGACTTCGTATATAAATTTATAAGAAAATCAAATAAAGAACTAAACAACTTATCGGGATTTAACTTCAAATACTCAATACCCTCGTTCAAATAGTCATTCGCAATTTCATCATTACCCATTTTGAAATGAATAAGAGCCTGCTGATAATATACGATTTTGATATGAGTATGATCTTTCAAAAAACCTTCAGCATCTTGCAAGTAATTCAAGGCAGCTTCATATTTTCCTAGTCGCTGATATGTATTTCCTAAGTTCATCAAAGTGATCCCAGTCATCAATCCATCCTTAATGGCCTGCGCTCTTTTCAAAGCCTCCTGCAAATGAGGAATAGATTTTTCAGGACGGTTAAAATCATCATAGTTACCTGATATAACAAAGCGAGATTGAATTTCTCTAATCACATAAGTTGGATTAGCCTTATATGTATCAAGAGCTAGCATGATGTAGTACATGGACATTTGAGTTTGCTTCATGTGATAAAAAATCTCTGCCATTTTGTAATAAAACTCAGCTCTTTCAACTTCATCAGCTACCCGATCCAACCGCTTTTCTGCTTGTCTATAAAAAGTAATCGCAGTGATATATTCACCTTGCGAAAACTCATACATCCCTCTGAAAAAATTGAAGTAGTATTCAAGGATTCCAGTGAACTTTCTTCCCTGACCTTCGACTGCTCTTAAGTATTCAGCTTTGTTCACTTTCCGCTCAACTGGATTTACGTATTCAAGCATTTGTTCATGACGAAAATCCATCAACTGAAAATAAAGAACAGCTTGCTCATCTTCCTCCATCATATCCAACTCTTGTCTTATCTCGCTCCTCAGCATTTCAGCATCTGTCACATTAAGTTTTTTTATATGTCGATACCACTCATTTATCTTTTGACCGA